>NZ_JBWKVA010000004.1:0-44133 GCF_059421425.1 Pseudomonas sp. GW821-FHT02H09 | reverse complement strand
AGCAGCTTGCTCGCGATGGACTCAAGGGCGCTGTGTTTATTCAGAAAACACGCGTTTTCGTTAACGTCATCGCGAGCAAGCTGCGCTCCTACAGGGTTATCACAGACCTTTGAGTGAAATGTCAGCGCCGCAAATACGCCGCAAAATCAATATCGCCGGCGCTGAGAATCGCCTGCACCCGGTTGTGCACGTTGAGTTTGCGCAGGATCGCCGAGACGTGGGCCTTTACCGTGGTTTCGGCAATTTCCAGGGAATAGGCGATCTGTTTGTTCGATTCGCCCTTGGTCATCCGTTCCAGCACCAACAGCTGCTTGCGGGTCAGGGCCTGAAGCAGTTCCGGCGGGAAATTCGGCGTGTCATTCATGCTGCGCCGTGTCCCGGTTTTTTGCGTTCGAATGATGTCTGAGGGCAGGTAAACGTTGCCGTTCAGAATCTGCTGGATAGCCTCGGTCATTTGTGAGCGGGGGGAGGATTTGGTGATGAAACCCACCGCACCGTAGGTAATGGCTTGCAGCACGACCTGCTTGTCCTGCTCGGCGGAGACAATCACCACCGGAATGGTCGGTGCCTCGTTGCGCAGATTGATCAGGCCGTTGAGACCGTGCATGCCCGGCATGTTCAGATCAAGCAGGATCAGGTCCAGATCGTCATGCTGTTGCGTCAGCTCCAGGGCGCTGTCCAGGTCGGCGGTTTCCATGACCTCGCTGCCAGGGAAACCGTCGCTGATGACGTTATGAATGGCTTCGCGAAACAGTGGGTGATCGTCGGCAATCAGAATTTTGTACATGGCCTTTCACCTCGTTATTTTGATTATGGTGTGGCGGGGGCACGCAGCCTGGCGGGTCAGGGAAAAGGCTCGGGCCGGGACGGTTCCACTGGCAGGTTCGCCGCTTCCCAGGCATCCAGCCCGTCACGGTACCAATACACAGCTTTATAGCCCATTGCGGTGGCGCGTTTTACCGCGTTCCAGCTCAGCCAGCAATCGGCGCGGCAATAGAACACCAATGGCTGATCCTCGCGCCCGGCCGTAGCCTTTTGCAAGTTGCGCGCGAAGTAGTCCTGCACTTGCTGGCTCAGTTCACCATCACCAGTGTTGGCCAGCCAGTGGCTGCCGGGGAGGTTGGCATGGGGCTGGTCTTCGATGAAACGCCCCTCAAGCCATTGCCGACGATAGACGTCGATCAGTATCGGCCTGGGTATTTGCGTCAACAGGGCTTTCAGGCTCTCGGTGTCAATGATTCTGGCGCCGTCCACATGATTCGGCGTCGGGCTGCGATAGAGGCTGGTGCGATAGCCTTCAGGGGAAAACAGCGGTGTTTCGGCCTGCGCGACACCCAGCAACAGGCTCAGCGACAAGGCTGCAAGGGGCGGGCAGAGCAGATAACGCGGGGCACGCAGCATAGGGTTTGGTCCTTCTTGTTATAGACCCATTACATGCCAGTGCTGGTGCTTTGTGAATGCGACGATAGACAGGGAAACCAGTACTAAAGTCGTAATTTTTGCGTTCGGGAGGGCGACACCAAACCTCTGTAGGAGCAGCCGGTCGACGCTCGATTGCTCGCGATGATGGACGTTAACGATAACGCGTGTTATCTGAATAAACGCGCCGCCCTTGAGTCCATCGTCGGAACGCCGCCCGGAGCAAGCTCGCTCCTACAGGTTTTGGATCAGCCAGCCCGTCGTACCGCCGCATGCTGCGGATTGAAGGTCAGCACCGCCAGCAGTGAAAACAGCAGCGTCAACCCCAGACAAACCACCAAAGCCATCAGGTTAAAGCGCTGGTACAAGGCAAAACGCACCAATTCCACCGCATGGGTGAACGGGTTGAGGGCGCAGAGCCAATACAGCCACTCACTGGCTTCGCGCATTTTCCACAGCGGGTACAGCGCCGAGGACAGGAAAAACAGCGGGAAGATCACGAAATTCATCACCCCGGCGAAGTTCTCCAGTTGGCGGATGGCATTGGACAGCAACAACCCCAGCGCACTGAGCATCAACGCCACCAGCAGCAACGCCGGCAGCGCGGCAACCAACCCGAAAGCTGGTGGTTGCACGCCGTAGACCCAGGCGATGGCGAGAAAGGCATAGACCTGCAGCAGTGAGATCAATGAGGTCGCCAGCAATTTGCTGCTCAACAGAAAGGCCCGGGGCAGGGGGCTGGTCAGCAACACCCGCATGCTGCCCATTTCCCGGTCATAGACCATCGACAGTGAACCCTGCATGCCGTTGAACAGCAGGATCATGCAGGCCAGACCGGGGATGATGTAGACCTCGTACGGAATGTAGGTGTCATAGGGTTCGATGATGGCGATGCCCAGCGCCGCCCGGAAACCCGCGGCGAACACCAGCAGCCACAGCAGAGGGCGCACCAGCGCACTGAGAAAACGCGTGCGCTGCAAGATAAAACGCAGCCATTCACGCAGCACGATACCGCTGAAACACTGCCAATAAGCGTTCATCGAACTGCGACTCCCGAAGCCGTTGAAGTGGTCAGGCGCTGGAACGCCGACGTCAGGTCACCGCCGTGTTCGAGACTCAGGGCATCGGCCTGGCCGCTGGCCACGAGGCGCCCTTGATGCAGAATCAGCAGGTCATCACGGGCTTGCACTTCGTCCAGCAGATGGGTGGTCCAGAGCACGCTGATACCGTGGTCGCGGCACAGGCTGCGAATGTGTTGGTTAAGTGCCAGGCGGCTGGCCGGATCGAGACCGACGCTGGCTTCATCGAGCAACAACAGGCGCGGCTCATGCAGCAGTGCCCGGGCAATTTCCACTCGACGACGGTGGCCGCCATTGAGTTCGCGGACGCGTTCACGGCGCCGCTCGGTCAGTGCCTGGCGCGCCAGTTCGGCCTCGACCCGCGCATGGGCCTGGCGACGGGACAAGCCATGCAACGCTGCGTGATAACGCAGGTTCTGTTCGACGCTGAGGTCAAGGTCCAGCGTGCTCTGTTGAAACACCACACCCAGTTGGCGCAAAGCCGGACGCGGAGTGCTGCGCAGGGAGTGACCGCCAACCCGAATGTCGCCGCGCTGCACGTCATACAATCGCGTCAGCAGGGCGATCAGGGTCGATTTTCCAGCGCCGTTTGGCCCCAACAATGCGGCGAAACGCCCAGGCAGCAGGCTGAACGTCACGTGGCGCAATGCCTCACGGGGGCCGTAGGCGAAGCTCAGGTCAGTCACTTCCAGGGCGTTCATGGGGTCACCACCACGCCCCATGGATAACGGCCGACCTTGACCGACTTGATGACCTTGAGGCTGTTTACATCGATCACTGACACATCGCCGCTGACGCCATTGGTGGCCAGCAACTGACTCTGATCCGGGGTAAACGCCATCTGCCAGACCCGACGGCCCACTAGCAGGTAGTCGAGAATCTCGAAGGTTTTGGCATCGACCACCGCGACATGGTTGGCAGGGCCCAAGGCAACGAAAGCGTATTTACCGTCAGCGCTGAGTTTGACGCCAACCGGCTGGACCTTGTCCGGGTGCACGCCTTTGATCTGGAACTTCAAGGTCTTGAGAATTTTCCGGGTCGCCACGTCGAGAATCGTCACGGTGCCGCCAATCTCGGCCGAGGCCCAGAGCCGCGAGCCATCCTGACTGAACTCGACGAAGCGCGGTCGCTGATCCACCAGGGTGCTGTCGGCCAGGGTCTGAGTGCTGGTGTCGATCCAGTGCAACATGTTGGTGGTTTCACTGGTGTTCACCGCCCATTTGCCGTCGGGGCTGACCGCCATGCCTTCCGGTTCGACGCCGACATTGACCTGGGCAAGCACCTTGGAGGTTTCGGTGTCGATCACCGTGACCAGCGCATCGTCCTCGTTGGATACGTACAGCCAACGGTTATTGGGATGCAGGGCGAATTGCTCCGGGTCTTTGCCGGAGGGCAGTTCCTTGATGATCTTGCGGGTGGCGACGTCCATCACCTGGACCCGGTCCGAGTCGCTGGCGCAGATGTACAGCAGCTTGCTGTCATGGGACAGCAACAGACCGCGTGGACGCTGACCGACCGACAGGGTGTCGGTGACTTGCAGGGTCTGCATGTCGATCAGGCTCAGGCTGTTGTCCTTTTCGTTGGAAACCCAGGCGGTACTCGCCAGCACGGGCGCGGTGGCGAGCAGTAAGGCGGATGCAAGCAGGGTGCGGCGCATGGCAGGTTCCTTGTTGTTGTCGTTGTAGGAATCAGGGAAAGCGGCAGGTCACTTCGGGCTTGTCGTAGCCCAGGCTGTCCATTTCGTTGAAGGGGTGCAGGAAGCCGTCTTGCGGCGAGGTGCTGACCAGTGCCCGGGGCTGAACGATCGGTATCGGTTGCCGTAACTGGCCATTCCACGGGCGATAGCTGAGCTTGCGGCCCTTGAAACCATCCAGTGGCAACTGATCACTGAGCTCCAGTTGGCGAATCGCCTGGGTATCGGTTTGGCGCAATTTGCTCACGGCGCTGGCGACGCTGCGCACGGCAATCCAGGCGGCGAAATCACGGTCGTTCATCCAGCGTCCGGCCATGGCCTCGAAGCGTTTTTGCAACTGCGCGGCACCGTAGGTTTCCACGGTTTTGTGCCACCCCGTCGGGGTCAGGCCCTGGGTGCCGGCGACCGGCCGCGGGTACCAGGTCTGGTAGGGCAGGTACTCGCCAAAGTCGCCGCGCTCATCGGCCACCAGCACTACGTCGTATTCAGCCGTCTGGGTGAACAGCGGCATGTCGGCCTGGGCACTGCGGCGTTGGTCATTGTCGAAGGACCAGGGTTTCTCTGCGACGATCTGCAACCCGAAGCGTTTCGCCGCGCGCCGAAGTGCGGCGGCATAGGCCTGGTCATCCGGGGTCGGGCCGACAATCAGCAGCAGGCGCTGCCATTTGCGCACCACCAGAAATTGCGCCAGTGCATCGGCGAGCATCGCCCGGCTCGGCAGGCTATGCAGCACGTTCGCCAGGCAGTCGGTGCTGCGCAGGTTGTCGTCGGCACTGCCGGCATTGAACAGCAGGCTGTCGGGCAGGGCGGCGCTGAGCTGGCGCAGGCTGTCGGCCGGCGCATTCACCACGAACAACCGCAGGCCTTGGTCGTGCTGGACCTTCGCTGCGTCGAGCAAGGCTTCGGGACTGTCGACGCTGGCGCTGACCAGGCTGTAGCTGTGATTGAGAAAACGCCCGGTGCTGTTGCTGTCGGTTATCGCCAGCTCGGCACCGCGCAGCCCGGCGTCGGTGGGTTCGGGAATGATGTTCGACAACAGCGGGCCGGGATCGGGCCGATAGCCCAGGTAGCCGATGCGGACCTGCAACCCGGCGTCCTGCGCCTGGCTTTGGGTCGCCAGCAACGCGGCGCTGGCAATCGCCAGCAGGTAGAACAAGGCGTAACCGACAAGCTGGCGCATAGGGCACTCCACTACAGGTAGCGCCAGCATAGGAAGTGACGGGGTGCGGGGAAATATGCAGAAAGTACCAATGGGCCAGTACCAAGGTCGTAACTCAAGGCATGCGCGGGGCGCTAGGCATGTCGGCACTCTGGCGCACAACCTGACGGTGTAGTCCGGAACTCCACGCCCCTGTAGGAGCGAGGCTTGCCCGCGATCGGCTGCGAAGCAGTCGCAATACGGTCTAACTGGAAGAGCTGCGTGTGCGAAAGAGCCCTGAAGCCTGAATTCAGTCACCGAGTGTATTCAGATCGAACGTATACGCAGGTTTTACGACTGCTGCGCAGCCGATCGCGGGCAAGCCTCGCTCCTACACAATCGAGTCGTGTCCAAGATGTGATCGTTCCCGCGCTCCTGCGTGGGATCGATCACATGCTTCAGGCCCTCGCCGCAAGCCCTACTACCAAGGGAGTAGAGGGCGACAACCAAAGCAGCATACGGCTCACCGAAGCCAGTTCTTAAGATGGCGGCATAGCCTCTGCAGAGAGGTTTTGCGTGCAATCTTGAGGGCATAACAATGACAACAATACGCAACGCCATGCTTGCCGCCGGGCTGCTGGCCGGTTTGATCAGCGCGGGTTCGGCAATGGCCCACGGCAACGTGGTGCCGCAAGCCGTGGAAACCAAAGGCCTGACACCGATCAAGGACGCCGGGGTACAGGTTGATGGTGATGGCTGGGCTGCGGTGAACCCCTATCGCACCTCCCCGGAACACGACAAGGCGCTGGAAATCGGCTCCTCGGCCTATAACCAGAATTGCGCCGCTTGCCATGGCCTGGAAGCCAAGTCCGGGGGTATTGCACCGGACCTTCGCAAACTCGATGTCGGCGACGCCGGGGATGAGTGGTTCGTCGAGCGCGTGCGTCATGGCGCGGTCCGCGATGGTCGTGTCTACATGCCGAAAATGGCCGACTACTTGAGTCAGGAAGCCTTGTGGGCAGTACGCACCTACCTGGACAGCGTGCACGTCGAGGAGTAACCCATGCGCCTGCTCACTGTGTTTTTCACCGTAGTGCTGCTGTGCTGCCAGACGGTGCAGGCGCAGGTGCGCAATTTCGACCAGATGATCGCCGCGGGCGAGCTGAAGGTCGCGGTCTACAAGGATTTCGCACCCTACAGCTTTGAAGACGGCGGCCAGCCGCGGGGCGTCGATGTGGAGCTTGCGCAGGCGTTGGCCAAAGCCCTCGGGGTGCGCCTGGTGCTGATCTGGGCGCCAGCGGGCGAGAAGCTCGACGACGATCTGCGCGACTACATCTGGCGCGGCAATCAGCTGCGCAACCAGCAGTTGGCTGACTTGATGATGCGCGTGCCTTACGACCGCGATTATGCACAAAAACGCAATGAATTCGGCGAGCTGGAAAACGGCCATGTGGTGATGTTCGGCCCTTACCAGAACGAATCCTGGCAAGTCGCGTATGACCGCCGCCGACTCGACTCGGTGGGCAGCGTCGCGGTGTTTGAACACCACCCCATCGGCGTCGAAGTGGACAGTGTGCCGTCGTTCTACCTGACCTCGGTGTTCAACGGCATGCTCAGCGCCAGCACCCACCATTACCCCAGCGTGCCGCAAGCCTTTGCCGCAATGAAGGCCGCAGAGGTGGATGCGGTGATGGCAATGCGCGGCGAGATCGACTGGCAGGTGCATCTGGCAAAGGACCCGCAATTGGCGCTGGCGCAAAACGCCTACCCGAACATGGGTAAACAGCTCTGGGAGATTGGCATGGCGGTGCATGAAAGCAATCGCCAACTGGCCTATGCCGTGGAAGAAGCTCTGGAAGGGCTGATCCGCGACGGTACGCTCAAGGCGATCTATGCCGGGTACGGGCTGCGCTATGAAGTACCGCAGATGTATCAATAGGAGCGGGCGATGATCTGGCGAGCGAGTTGTCTGTTGGCCTGCTGGCTGCCATTGGCGGCGCAGGCCATCGAGGTCGATCCGGGCAAGGATCCGGTGCCTTCGGTGATGTGGGCCTTTTATCACAAACAGATACTTGGCGATGCGCCGTTCGTGTTCGATGAGCGGGTCAAGCTGCTGGCGCCGCCGTTCGCCGAGGATGCCCGGCAGGTGCCGCTGGAAATTGACGCCCGGGTGTTCAAGGGTGAGGTGGTGAAGATTCTCGCCTGGGCCGAGCTCAACCCGTTGCCGAAAATCGTCGATTTTCAGCCGGGGGAGCGGGTGTTGCCCTGGCTGTCGATCCGCATCCGTATCGAACAGGCCACGCCGTTGCGTGCGGCGGTGCTGACCCGCGACGGGCTCTGGCATGTCGGCTCGACCCTGATCGACGCCGCTGGCGGTGGCTGCACGGCGCCCAGCGTGGTGCGCACCCAGCCGGGCTGGGAGGAGCATATCGGCGAAGTCCTTGGCGGGCGTTATCCGCGCGGCGGGTTCAGTCGCCTGCGAGTGCAGGTAGCGCATCCGATGGATAACGGCATGGTCAGCGGTATTCCAGAGTTCTTCCTCAACCATGCCGAGTTGCGCGACGCCGCCGACAAGGTGCTGGCCAATCTTGAGCTGTTCCCCGCGGTCAGCGAGAACCCGAACCTGGCTTTTGACATTGAAGGAGCGGGGCAGACGCGTCTGTTGCTGCGCGATAACAGCGGCAATGAATTCGATGCGGCGATTCCCTGATCAGAGGAGAGCGCCATGCGCTGGATGCTGCTGTTATGTCTGAGTCTGAGCCTGCCAGCCCTGGCGGACTTCGACTATCAACTCAAACCCCGGCAGATCGCCGAGGACACCTGGCTACTGGAAGGCAGCACCGACAATTTCGCCAAGGCCAACGGCGGCAATATCGTCAATACCGCGTTTATCGTCACTGAGCGCGGGGTCGTAGTGATTGATACAGGACCGTCGAAACGCTACGGCGAAGCCTTGCGTAAAGCGATTGCCACAACCACCGATAAACCGCTGATTGAGGTCTTGTTGACGCACCATCATCCCGATCATGTGCTGGGCAACCAGGCGTTCAGCGATGTTCCCATCGGTGCTCTGGCCGGTACTACCGGGTTGTTGCGACAGCAAGGCGATGCCATGGCCGAGAACATGTATCGACTGGTGGGCGACTGGATGCGCGGCACCGAGGTGGTGTTGCCAACCCAGGAGATAACCCCCGGCCTCCTGGATATCGGTGGTCACCCGTTGCGTTTGTTGGGGCTGCGCGGGCATACCGGCGCCGATCTTGCGATCCTCGATGAGAAAACCGGTGTGCTGTTTGCCGGTGATCTGGTGTTTTATGAGCGAGCCCTGACCACGCCTAACTCCCCGGGACTGGAAGTGTGGCAAGCGGATATCGATCAGCTTGAAGCCCTGCCGTGGAAACAGATCGTGCCCGGCCACGGCCCGATTGCCACCGACCACAAACCCTTCGTGCAGATGCGCGACTACCTCGGCTGGCTCGACCGGTTGATGCGCGAGGGTGCCGCCAATGGCAGCGAAATGGGCGAGATGATCCGCAGCCCGATTCCCGAGCGCTTCGCGGGTATCAGCCTGAGCCGCTATGAACTGATCCGCAGCGTCAGCCATTTGTATCGGCGCTATGAGCGTGGGCAGATGAAGCGGGTGGATGGCCAGCAATAAATCTCGCTGGTGCACGCAATCCTGTAGGAGCACGGCTTGCCGGCGATGGCGTTCTTGAGATCGCCATCGTCGGAACGCCGCCCGGACCAAGCTCGGCTCCTACACGTTCCTTGTACCAAGGAACTAGAAAACTCCGCACTGCGGGCAATTGTTGGCAGGACGGCGGCGACCAAGAATCTGCACCAGACCGGGAAAATTTCCCGGGTACAACAAAAACCGCAGAGGTAGCCGTCATGACCCAACCCGCACGTCGCCAACCCTTCGCCTTGAGCGTGCTGCTCAGCGCCATGCTGTTGTCCGGCTCGGCCCTGGCCGCAGTCACCGATCAAGATATCCTCCAGGACCCGAAAAACCCGGAGCAGATCGTCACCAACGGCCTGGGTGTCCAGGGCCAGCGCTACAGTCCGCTGGATACCCTCAACGTCGACAACGTGAAAGAGTTGCGACCGGTCTGGGCCTTTTCCTTCGGTGGCGAGAAACAGCGTGGTCAGCAGGCGCAGCCATTGGTCAAGGACGGCGTGATGTACATGACCGGCTCTTACTCGCGGGTGTTCGCGGTGGATGCACGCACTGGCAAGAAGCTTTGGCAATACGATGCGCGCCTGCCCGATGATATTCGCCCCTGCTGCGACGTGATCAACCGAGGTGTCGCGCTGTACGGCGATCTGGTGTTTTTCGGCACCCTCGACGCCAAGCTCGTGGCCCTGAATAAAAACACTGGCAAGGTGGTCTGGAGCAAGCAAGTCGCCGACCATAAAGAAGGCTACTCCATCAGCGCAGCGCCGTTGGTGATCAACGGCAAACTGATTACCGGGGTGGCCGGTGGTGAGTTCGGGGTGGTCGGCAAGATCTCGGCCTATGACCCGAAAAATGGCGATTTGCTCTGGACCCGGCCGACTGTAGAAGGCCACATGGGTTACGTCTACAAGGACGGCAAAGCGATCGAGAGCGGCATTTCCGGTGGTGAAGCGGGCAAGACCTGGCCGGGCGATCTCTGGAAAACCGGCGGTGCCGCGCCTTGGCTGGGTGGCTACTACGATCCGGAAACCAACCTGCTGCTGTTCGGCACCGGCAACCCGGCGCCCTGGAACTCGCACCTGCGTCCTGGCGACAACCTCTATTCGTCATCGCGTCTGGCGCTGAATCCGGACGACGGCACCATCAAATGGCACTTCCAGAGCACCCCTCACGACGGTTGGGACTATGACGGCGTCAACGAACTGGTGTCCTTCAACTACACCGAAGGCGGTAAAGAGATCAAAGCCGCGGCGACGGCCGACCGTAACGGATTCTTCTACGTGCTCGATCGCACCAATGGCAAGTTCATCCGCGGCTTCCCGTTCGTTGACAAAATCACCTGGGCCAGCGGCCTGGACAAGGATGGTCGACCTGTCTACAACGAGGCCAGCCGTCCGGGCGCTCCGGGCAGCGAAGCCAAGGGCAGCTCAGTGTTCGTCGCGCCGGCCTTCCTCGGGGCGAAGAACTGGATGCCGATGGCCTACAACAAGGACACCGGTCTGTTCTATGTACCGTCCAATGAGTGGGGCATGGACATCTGGAACGAAGGTATCGCCTACAAGAAAGGCGCGGCGTTCCTCGGGGCCGGCTTCACCATCAAGCCGTTGAACGAAGACTACATTGGCGTATTGCGCGCCATCGACCCGAAAACCGGCAAGGAAGTCTGGCGTCACAAGAACTACGCGCCGCTCTGGGGCGGGGTGCTGACCACCAAGGGCAACCTGGTCTTTACCGGTACGCCTGAGGGCTTCCTGCAAGCGTTCAACGCCAAAACCGGCGAGAAAGTCTGGGAATTCCAGACCGGTTCTGGCGTGCTTGGCTCGCCCGTCACCTGGGAAATGGACGGCGAACAGTACATCTCGGTGCTTTCCGGTTGGGGCGGCGCCGTTCCATTGTGGGGTGGAGAAGTGGCCAAACGCGTCAAAGACTTCAACCAGGGCGGCATGCTCTGGACCTTCAAATTGCCGAAAGACTTGGTGGTGGCCAAGCATTGATCTGACACAAGCCCATGATCGTTCCCACGCTCCGCGTGGAAATGCCTCACTGGACGCTCTGCGTCCGTTGTGACGCAGAGCGTCACGGGCTGCATTCCCACGCGGAGCGTGGGAACGATCCACAGGTTCTCTATACATACGCGAAAACTACGACCAAATAACGAGAGTCCCCCCTGCCAACGGCGCATTCGTCCGGCACGCGGGGCTCTCTACCATCGATTCATCGCCTGTCCGCCCGACAGGCATCGACCCAAATAGAGGCCCACCATGATTTATGCTCAACCCGGAACACCAGGCGCCGTTGTGTCTTTCAAACCACGCTACGGCAACTTCATCGGCGGTGAGTTCGTCGCACCGGTCAATGGCGAATACTTCACCAACACCTCTCCGGTGACGGGCGAAGTGATTGCCGAGTTCCCTCGCTCCAGCGCCGCCGATATCGACAAGGCACTGGACGCTGCCCATGCCGCAGCCGATGCCTGGGGCAAGACTTCGGTTCAGGACCGCTCCCTGGTGCTGTTGAAAATCGCCGAGCGCATCGAACAGAATCTGGAGGTCCTTGCGGTCACCGAAACCTGGGACAACGGCAAGGCCGTACGCGAAACCCTGAACGCCGACGTGCCGCTGGCCGCCGATCACTTCCGCTATTTCGCCGGTTGCATCCGTGCTCAGGAAGGCGGCGCAGCCGAAATCAACGAACTGACCGCCGCCTACCATTTCCACGAACCGCTGGGCGTGGTCGGGCAGATCATTCCGTGGAACTTCCCGCTGCTGATGGCTGCCTGGAAACTCGCTCCGGCGCTGGCGGCCGGCAACTGCGTGGTGCTCAAACCGGCCGAGCAGACGCCACTGTCGATCATGGTGTTTGCTGAACTGATCGCTGATTTACTGCCGGCGGGCGTCTTGAACATCGTTCAGGGCTTCGGTCGCGAAGCCGGTGAAGCCCTGGCCACCAGCAAGCGCATCGCCAAGATCGCCTTCACCGGTTCTACCCCGGTGGGCGCGCACATCATGCATTGCGCCGCCGAGAACATCATTCCGAGCACCGTGGAGCTGGGCGGCAAGTCGCCGAACATTTTCTTCGAAGACATCATGAACGCCGAGCCTCAGTTCATCGAAAAAGCCGCCGAAGGCCTGGTGTTGGCATTCTTCAATCAGGGCGAGGTTTGCACCTGTCCGTCGCGGGCGCTGGTGCAGGAGTCGATCTACGAACCGTTCATGGCCGAGGTGATGAAAAAAATCGTCAAGATCAAGCGCGGCAATCCACTGGACACCGACACCATGGTCGGCGCCCAGGCGTCCGAGCAGCAATACGACAAGATCCTGTCCTATCTGAAAATCGCTCAGGAGGAGGGTGCTGAACTGCTCACCGGTGGCGCTGCCGAGCGGCTTGAGGGTGACCTGTCCAGCGGCTATTACATCCAGCCGACATTGCTCAAGGGGCACAACAAAATGCGTGTGTTCCAGGAAGAAATCTTCGGCCCGGTGGTCGGCGTGACCACCTTCAAGGACGAAGCCGAAGCCCTGGCGATTGCCAACGACAGCGAGTTCGGTCTCGGTGCCGGTCTCTGGACCCGTGACATCAACCGTGCCTACCGCATGGGCCGGGCGATCAAGGCCGGGCGTGTCTGGACCAACTGCTACCACCTGTACCCGGCGCACGCCGCGTTCGGCGGCTATAAAAAGTCCGGTGTCGGTCGTGAAACCCACAAGATGATGCTCGACCATTACCAGCAGACCAAAAACCTGCTGGTCAGCTACGACATCAACCCGTTGGGGTTCTTCTGATCTAGCGGACACCCCTGTAGGAGCGAGCTCGCTCGCGATGGACGTTAACGATAACGCGTGCTGTCTGAATGAACGCGTCGTCCTCAGGTTCATCGCGAGCAAGCTCGCTCCTACAGGAGGCAAGCCCGCGAATGGGGCTTGCCTGACACCCCCGCCAACACCCCCTACCAATGCACCCCGCAACCTCCTTCGAAAGTAGCATTCGGTCGCGCCACAGCCCGTGTATTAATGCCTCTACCGGAATTGCCCGGCATAAGAAGAGGATTGACCCATGTGGACTAAACCCGCGTTTACCGATCTGCGTATTGGCTTTGAAGTGACCATGTATTTCGCCAGCCGTTGATCGTTTTCCCGGCCAATCCCTGCATTGGCCGGGGCCTGCACATTGGAGCGCTGCCCTATGCACATCCGGATTCTTGGCTCCGCCGCTGGCGGTGGTTTCCCGCAATGGAACTGCAACTGCCGCAATTGCGCAGGCGTACGTAATGCCAGCCTGCGGGCGCAACGGCGTACGCAGTCTTCGATTGCCCTGAGCGATAACGGTGTGGACTGGATTGTGTGCAACGCTTCGCCGGACATTCGGGTTCAGCTGGAATCATTCCCACCGCTGCAACCGGCCCGCCAGTTGCGTGATACGGCGATTGCCGGGGTGATCCTGCTGGACAGCCAGATCGACCATTGCACCGGCTTGCTGAGCCTGCGCGAAGGCTGCCCGCATCAGGTCTGGTGTACCGAGATGGTCCATCAGGACCTGAGCAGCGGTTTTCCGTTGTTCACCATGCTGAGCCACTGGAATGGCGGGCTGCAGTGGCAGCCCATCGGCTTGAGCGGCGAACCGTTCAGCATTCCCGCCTGTAGCCACCTGCAACTGCGGGCCATTGCCTTACGCAGCAGCGCGCCACCGTATTCGCCCCATCGCGGCAATCCACAACCTGGCGACAACATCGGGTTGTTTATCGAAGACCTGCGCAGCGGTCGCAGCCTGTTCTACGCCCCGGGGCTTGGACAAGTCGACGACCACTTGCTCGACTGGATGCACCGCGCCGACTGTCTACTGGTGGACGGCACCCTCTGGCGCGACGATGAAATGCGCGTCAGTGAAGTCGGTGACAAACTCGGCAGCGAGATGGGGCATTTGCCGCAAAGCGGGCCCGGCGGAATGCTCGAGGTGCTCGAGGGTTTTCCCGAACAGCGCAAGATTCTCATCCATATCAACAACACCAACCCGATCCTCGACGAAGACTCGGCCGAGCGCGCACTGCTGGAGCGGCGCGGGATTGAAGTGGCATTCGATGGGATGGATATCGACCTGTAATCCCTGTAGGAGCGAGCTTGCTCGCGATATGGACGTTAACGGTAACGCGGATTTTCTGGATAAACGCGTCGCACTCAGGTCCATCGTCGGAACGCCGCCCGGAGCAAGCTCGCTCCTACACCGGCATTGGGGTTTGCCCGCGAAAGCGGCATGACAGGCTACCCATTGGTCTCATTGCATTCGTAACAAGATGCTTTAGGCTGGCGTTTATCTTCAAAACAATAAAAAAGGCTTTCCATGAGCCAGAACCTCAGCCAGCTGCGTAAATTCGTTTCTCCTGAAATCATCTTTGGTGCCGGTTGCCGGCATAACGTCGGCAACTACGCAAAAACCTTCGGTGCACGCAAGGTCCTGGTGGTCAGTGATCCCGGGGTGATCGCCGCCGGTTGGGTCGCCGATATCGAAGCCAGCCTGCAGGCTCAAGGTATCGACTACTGCTTGTACAGCGCGGTCTCGCCCAACCCCAGGGCGGAAGAGGTCATGCTGGGTGCCGAGATGTACCGGGAAAACCACTGCGATGTGATCGTCGCCGTCGGCGGCGGTAGCCCGATGGACTGCGGCAAAGGCATCGGTATCGTTGTCGCTCACGGGCGCAGCATTCTTGAGTTCGAAGGCGTGGACACCATTCGGGTGCCGAGCCCGCCGCTGATTTTGATCCCGACCACGGCCGGTACTTCGGCCGACGTCTCGCAATTCGTGATCATTTCCAATCAGCAGGAGCGGATGAAGTTCTCCATCGTCAGCAAAGCGGTGGTGCCGGACGTGTCATTGATCGACCCGGAAACCACCCTGAGCATGGACCCGTTCCTGTCTGCCTGTACCGGCATCGATGCCCTGGTGCACGCCATCGAAGCCTTCGTTTCCACGGGTCACGGGCCGTTGACCGATCCTCATGCGCTGGAGGCGATGCGCCTGATCAACGGCAATCTGCTGCAAATGATCGCCAACCCCTCAGACATCGCGCTGCGGGAAAAAATCATGCTTGGCAGCATGCAGGCCGGGCTGGCGTTCTCCAATGCGATTCTCGGTGCGGTGCATGCCATGTCCCACAGCCTGGGCGGCTTTCTTGATCTGCCCCATGGGCTGTGCAACGCGGTGCTGGTCGAGCATGTGGTGGCGTTCAACTACAGCTCGGCACCGGAGCGCTTCAAGGTGATTGCCGAGACCTTCGGTATCGACTGTCGTGGCCTCAATCACCGGCAGATCTGTGGGCGACTGGTGGAACATCTGATCGCCCTCAAACACTCGATCGGTTTCCATGAAACCCTCGGCTTGCACGGCGTCAGCATGGCGGACATTCCGTTCCTCTCGCAGCACGCCATGGACGACCCGTGCATCCTTACCAATCCGCGCGAGTCGAGCCAGCGTGATGTCGAGGTCGTCTATGGCGAAGCCCTCTGACGAACAACAGCGTGCTCTGGCCGGGCTGTTGGGGCTGGGCAGCCATTCGGCGCGCAAGAGCCATTACCCGGAGCTGGCGGCGCGTCTGGATGATCTGGAGACCGAGCGCAATCGCTATAAATGGCTGTTCGAGCATGCGGTACACGGTATTTTCCAGGCCAGCCTGCAAGAAGGGATGCGCGCTGCCAACCCGGCACTGGCACGAATGCTCGGCTACGAAGATCCACAGGAAGTGTTGTTTTCCCTGAAGGATCTGGCCGGCAATCTGTTTATTGGCGGTGTCGCCCAATTGCAGTCCATCGGCGAGACCTTGCAACGCCAGCGCAGCCTGCTTGGTTACGAAACACAGCTGCGGCGCAAGGATGGCAGTTGTCTCGATGTGCTGATGAACCTGCTGCTCAAACCCGATCAGGATGGGCTGGTAGAAGGCTTTGTCACCGATATCACCGAACGCAAACTGGCCCAGCAACGTCTGCAACAACTCAATGATGAACTGGAGCAACGTGTCGCGGCGCGCACCGACGAGTTGCTGGAAGCCAACCGCAATCTGCAACAGCAGATCGCCCGGCGCGAACAGATCGAACACGCCTTACGCGAGGCCCGGGATGCCGCCCAGGCCGCCAATCGCAGCAAGGACAAATACCTGGCCGCCGCCAGCCATGACTTGCTGCAACCGCTGAACGCCGCACGCTTGTTGATTTCGACCTTGCGCGAGCGGGATTTGCCGGACGTCGAACAGGTGTTGGTCGAGCGCACCCATCAGGCTCTGGAAGGGGCCGAAGACTTGCTCACGGACCTGTTGGATATCTCCAAACTCGATCAGGCCGCGGTCAAACCGGACATCGCGCTTTACCGCCTCGATGAATTGCTCACGCCGCTGGTCTCGGAATTCCAGTCAGTCGCCGAGGCGTCCGGTTTGAACCTGCGGGTACGCATTGGCGATTTTGCCGTACGTACCGACTTGCGGCTGATGACACGGATCATGCGCAACTTCCTCAGCAATGCCTGCCGCTATACCGATCGGGGCAGCATCCTGCTCGGCGCCAGACGGCGGGGCAATTGCCTGCGCCTGGAAGTCTGGGACACCGGTCGCGGTATCGCCGCCGACCGGCTGGATTCAATTTTCCTTGAGTTCAACCAACTGGACGTCGGCCGCGCTGCCGACCGCAAGGGGGTGGGACTGGGTCTGGCCATCGTCGAGCGCATCGCGAAAATCCTCGGCTATCGGGTCCAGGTTCACTCACGGCCGGGACGCGGCTCGATGTTCAGCATTGACGTGCCGATCTCCCGTGAAGTGCCGCTGCCCATCAGTCAGGCAGCGCCGCAGCCAGGTACGGGCAACCCCTTGCCGGGCCGACGTTTGCTGGTGCTGGACAACGAATTGAGCATCCTTGAAAGCATGAGCGCACTGCTCGGGCAGTGGGGCTGTGAGGTGGTGACGGCGACCGACGAGGTCAGCGCACTGCAGGCGTTGCAAGGGCGGGCACCGGAACTGATTCTGGCGGACTTTCACCTGGATCACGGCGTCGTCGGCTGTGAGGTGGTCAAGCATCTGCGCGAACATTTTGCCCGGCCTATCCCGGCCGTCATCATCACGGCTGACCGCAGTGATCAGTGTCGACGCTCGTTGCAAAAACTCGGCGCACCGCTGTTGAACAAACCGGTCAAACCCGGAAAGTTGCGCGCAGCGTTGAGTCAGTTGCTGGGTTAGTGCACGCAGGCAAGCCATCGCAACGTGCTGCATGACCGCCGAGGAGGGGGCAGGCCCGCCAGGTTGAGTGCCGATATGGCCGGCTCGGCGTCAGGCTACTCGGGTCTCCCGGTTCTGGGTCAACCAGTCGATGAACAGTGAAAACAACTCCGCCTGCGAGCTGATTTCCAGCTTGGTGTAGAGATTCTTGCGGTGCATGCGCACGGTTTCCGGAGAGATACTCAGTACCCGCGCGGTGGATTTTACCGAATGGCCACGCAGGATCAGGTGAGCGATCTCGCGTTCACGTACGGTCAGCAGGGCGCTACCGAAGTTCATGAAAGCGGCTTCGATTTGCTGGTTGAGGCTGGTCTGCGGGCCAGGTGGGGTGTCCCGTTCGGCCTCTGCAAACAGGCTCCGCAGGCCTCCGGTGGTGCCGAAACGGCGCAGCAGTTCGCGGACCATTGGCTCTACGGCACGCATCAGTCCCAGTTGTTGCGCATTGAAGGGTGTGGTGCTCAGGCCCTGGAACATGGACAGCGAAATCTTGCTCTGCCGGTCGAGGTCGACGATGTAGTAGCAGTCTTCCACGGCGCCGCTCTTGAGGTAGTAAGTCTTGTAATACTCACTGCTGAAGAAATCATCCGGAGCGATTTCCGAGAGGTGGTAGAAGCCTTCGGCGAGGCCGTTTTCCACGGCCAGACAGAACGGATCAAGCAGGTAACCACGGGAGAAGTAGCGGTTGATGATGTCGTCGCGGTGATCGCGCGGGATGCCTCGCTGGTGCAGCAGTTGCGGCGGCAGGCCTTTGCGTTCAAGGCTGATCATCATCGACTCGATGGGCGTCAAACCGTTGAGCGCCGCCGCCAGATGTTCGAGGAAGGTGGCGTCATCTATCGCCATGAAGGCCGTCGCCAGCCCGCCATGCCAGGTCTGAAAAGCCTGGAGAGGGAGCGCGGTAGACATATCGCTTGGGGTATCGGTCATGCCCGGCAGTCTACTCGCCGGGCACGTTGCAGGCAAAACGCCAGGCAGCCTTTTTTCCGCCATATATTGCCGGTAGCTCATTGGCCCTGGTACTGACCGCTGCGCTTGAGTTCATCGGCGGTATCCAGGATGCATTCGCGCAGGATCCGGAGCACCTCATCAACCTGTGCGTGAGTGATGATCAGCGGCGGCGACATCACGTTCAGGTGCCCGATAGGACGCACCATCAAGCCTTTGGCTTGTGCCCGCAGGTGGATTTTCTCGCCGATGTTCAGTGCGTCCGGGAAGAGCACCTTGCTCTGTTTGTCGGCGACGAATTCGATACACGCCATCAGTCGTTTGCAGCGCACGTTACCCACCAGTGGCAGGTTGGCGAGGGTCTGCAGGCGCTCCTCCAGGTAGCTACCGACATTTTCGACGTGGGCCAGCAGGTTTTCACGTTCGATAATTTCAATGTTCTTCAGCGCCGCGATACAGCTGACCGGATGCCCGCTGTAGGTGAAACCATGGGTGAAACAGCGGCCCTTGCCGGGTTCGCCGATCACCTGCCAGATGCGCCTGGAGAAGATGCAGGCACCCAGCGGCAGGTAGCCCGAGGTCAGTCCCTTGGCAGTGGTGATGATGTCCGGTTGCATACCGAACACTTCTTCTGAGGCGAAGAACTTGCCCAGCCGACCGAACGAGGTCACCACTTCGTCGGCGACATAGAGCATGTCGTAGCGCTGGCAGACTTCCCACATACGGCGGTGATAACCCTCAGGCGGGATGATCACGCCGCCCGAGCCCATGACGGGCTCGGCGAAGAATGCCGCAACGTTGTCGGGGCCAATGGTGAGAATCTTGTCTTCGAACTCGTTGACCAGGAAGTCGAGGAAGTCCGCTTCGCTCATGCCTTTCGGTGCCCGGTAATAGTTGGGGCAAGAGACGTGGTGGAACAGGTCGCTCATGAAGTCGAATTCAGGCGCGCGGTCGGCGGCCTTGTTGCCGATCGACATGGTCAGGAAGGTCGAGCCGTGGTAGGCGTTGATCCGCGAGATGATGTGCTTCTTTTCGTGCTTGCCACGGCTGTTCTGGTAGAACTGGACTAACCGGTAGGCGGTGTCTACGGCAGTCGAGCCGCCGGTGGTCAGGAACACATGATCGAGGTCGCCGGGGGCCAGGTTGGCGAGCTTCTCGCAGAGCGCGATGGCGGTGACGTTGGCCATGTCGCAGAACGGGTTCGAGTAGGCCAGCTGGCGCACCTGATTGGCGATGGCCTCGGCCATTTCCTCGCGCCCCAGGCCGATGTTGGTGCACCACATGCCGCCGACGGCGTCGAGGTAGCGATTGCCGGCGGTGTCGTAGATATAGGCGCCATCGCCTGCGGCAATGTTCAATGAGCCTTGTTCGCGATGCTCGTCGAACATGTGGAAGCCGTGCATGTAGTGCGCCTTGTCGGCGGCGACCAGTTTTTCCTGGTCAAATTGCGCAAAGAACGCTGGGGATTGAGTTGGCATAGCCTTCACCTTCGGAATAACTGTGGGGTGGAAATCTTTCGGCGCAGGGAGCGGCGTCATTTACCGGTCTTCACCATATTCCAGGTGCGGGTGATCAGACGGACGCTTGCCTGCGACTGGGTCTTCTGGGTGAACAGGCGCTTGAGGGTTTCCGGGTCCGGGTAGATCGCCGGGTTGTCGCGAATGTCCGCGGTCACCAGTGCCGTCGCGGCTTTGTTGCTGTTGGCATAGCGGATGTAGTCGCTGACCTCGGCGATCACCTGCGGCTGCAGCAGGTATTCGATGAATTTGTGGGCATTGGCTACGTTGGGTGCATCGGCCGGGATGTAGAAGTCATCGAACCAGATCAGCGAACCTTCCTTGGGAATGAAGTAGTCGAGCTTGATCTTCGCTCCGGCTTCCTGGGCGCGTGCCTGGGCGGTGGCGTAGTCGCCGGACCAGGTGGTGGACAGGCACAGGTCACCATTGGCCAGGCCGTTGAGGTAACCGGTCGAATCGAATTTGCGAATATAGGGACGCACCGCCATCAGCACCTCCTGCGCAGCCTTGAGGTCCTTCGGCTCGACACTATTGGGGTCGCGGCCCAGATAGGTCAGCGCCAACGGGATGATGTCGGTGGGCGAATCGATCAAGGTCACGCCACAGTCAGCAAAATGTGACACGACTTTGGGGTCGAAGATCATCGCCAGCGAACCGATGGGGGCGTCCGGCATGCGTTCCTTGATCTTGCTGACGTTGTAGGTCACGCCGTTGCTGCCCCAGGTATAGGGCGCCGAATAGGTCACGCCGGGGTCGTAGTTTTCCAGGCTCTTGAGTACATGCGGGTCGAGATTCCGCCAGCTGGGCAACAGCGTCTTGTCCAGTGGCTGGAATACCTTGGCCTTGATCAGCAGGGGCACCAGGGCGGCGTTGAGCACCACCAGATCGTAGCCGGAGCGGCCCGGCAACAGCTTGCCCTGGACGGTTTCGTAAGAATCAAAGGTGTCGTAGGTCACCTTGATGCCGGTGGCCTTTTCGAAGTTGGCGATGGTGTTTTCGCCAATGTAATCCGCCCAGTTGTACAGCCGCAGCGTGTTGCCGGGCGCATCCGCGCCATGGCTGAGCGCGGGTATTGCGGCCAGTGCCGCGCTGAGTACTGCTGCGAAGATTTTGCGCATATCAGTCCCACCTTATTGTTGTTCTTGCGCTCGGGGCGAGCTGCCAGGCTCACTTTCAAGCAGCGCCTGCAATCGCGCCATAACCCGATCGGGTAGGTGAGAGGTGCGTTCGGGTAAATGCCGGCGTTGATGCCTGGCTGCAACCCGGCGCAAGGGCGCTTACCCGCGCCGGTGAGTCCTGGCTTGGCATTTCACCCCCCCTGCACAAAACGGATAGCGATCTGCACAAAGCGGATATCGCCCCTCGCTTCGCCTTCATAACCTCACATGGCCTGAACAAGAACAATCGAGGAGCTGCCACGCGGCAATGCCGCACATGCTCAAGCAAGGTGCCGGGGATGACGCCTGCTGTATCACCCGCGTGACCCTGTCGGTGGTGGGTGGCGACGAGGGTTTCGGGGTTTACCCATGCAGTTCTAAAAATAACAACAAGAGACAGACGCCATGCGAAATATCGACGTACATGAAGTTATCGACAACGCGCGCTTCAACCGTTTCCACTGGATGGTGTTGTTCTGGTGTGCCCTGATCATCATCTTCGATGGCTACGACCTGGTGATCTATGGCGTTGTCTTGCCCATGCTGATGAAAGAGTGGGGGTTGAGCCCGCTGGAGGCTGGGGCGCTGGGCAGTTATGCGCTGTTCGGCATGATGTTCGGTGCGCTGTTTTTCGGGCCGCTCTCGGACAAGATCGGGCGAAAGAAAACCATCACCCTGTGCGTCATCCTGTTTAGCGGCTTTACCGTGCTCAATGGTTTTGCCAGCAGCCCCACGCAGTTTGGTATCTGCCGTTTCATTGCCGGTCTGGGCATTGGCGGCGTGATGCCCAACGTGGTGGCGCTGATGAACGAATACGCGCCGAAGAAAATCCGCAGCACGCTGGTGGCGATCATGTTCAGCGGCTATTCGGTGGGCGGCATGCTCTCCGCTGGCCTGGGCATCGTATTGGTCCCCAGCTTCGGTTGGCAGGCGGTGTTTTATGTGGCGGTTCTGCCGTTGCTGCTGTTGCCGTTGATTATGTACTTCCTGCCCGAGTCGGTGGGTTTCATGCTGCGTCAGGGGCGCAATGACGAGGCGCGCAAAATCCTCGAACGCGTGGATCCTGGCTATGCCTGGCAAGACAGCGACCGTCTGCACATGACGGAAGTGAAAGGCACCGGCACTCCCGTCCTGCAATTGTTTCGCGAAGGCCGTGCACTGCGCACGCTGATGCTCTGGGTGGCTTTTTTCTGCTGCCTGCTGATGGTCTACGCACTGAGTTCCTGGCTACCCAAACTGATGGCCAACGCCGGTTACAGCCTGGGCTCGAGCCTGTCTTTCCTGCTGGCGCTGAACTTCGGTGCAATCTTCGGCGCGGTGGGCGGCGGGATGTTGGGCGACAAACTCAATCTGCCACGGGTATTGGCGGTGTTCTTCACCATCGCTGCAGTGTCAATCACCTTGCTCGGCTTCAAGAGCCCGACGCCGGTACTTTACCTGCTGATCGCCATCGCCGGCGCCACCACCATCGGTTCGCAAATCCTGCTGTATGCCTGTGCCGCACAGTTCTACTCCATGGCTATTCGCTCCACCGGGCTGGGTTGGGCGTCGGGTATCGGTCGCAACGGTGCCATCGTCGGTCCGCTGTTGGGCGGCGCTCTGCTGGGTATCAGCCTGCCGTTGCAGCTTAACTTCATGGCCTTTGCCTTGCCGGGGGCGATCGCGGCCATCGCCATGACCTTGTTCGCCATCAGTAGCCAGCGTCGTGCCAACAGCGTTGCGTCCGCGCTGATTACGGCCAGGGCCTGAGGCTGATGAAGGGGAGCATGGCGTTCGCCGTGTTCCCCGGTTGCTCCTGAATCAATCGATTTCCCCCTGACAAGAGCATCCGGGCCGCGTGCCACGGATCGCCTGATGAGCCTTGCGGCGAGGTCCCATGAAAGCGTTGCTCCACGACTTTTCCCTGTCCGCCGCGGTCGCCGGGTTTATCGCCACGGTGATTTCCTATGCCGGGCCTTTGGTGATCATTTTTCAGGCGGCCGAGACTGCCCATCTGCCACGTGACGTGTTGTCGTCCTGGGTGTGGGCCATTTCCATTGGCAGTGCATTGCTTGGCATCGGCCTGAGCCTGCGTTACCGCGTACCGCTGATCATCGCCTGGTCGGCACCCGGGTCGGCGCTGCTGGTGGCACTGCTGCCGGGCATTTCCATGCACGAGGCGGTGGGCGCCTACCTGATCAGCAGTCTGATCATCTTTGTGGTGGGGGTATCAGGTGCCTTCGACCGGATTATCAGCAAGCTGCCAGCGGCGATCGCGGCGGCGATGCTGGCCGGCATTCTGTTCAGCTTCGGTACCGGGTTGTTCGTGTCCTTGCAAGGCAAGCCGCTACTGGTGCTGGCGATGTTCGCCACCTACCTGGTGTGCAAGCGCGTGATACCGCGTTACGCGGTGTTGGTGGTACTGCTGGTCGGTTGCTCCATCGCCTTGCTGGCGGGCGACTTGCATCGCGAGGCGCTGGTGATCGGCCTGGCCACACCGGTGTGGATCACACCGCATTTCAGCCTGAGCACGACCCTGAATATCGCCTTGCCACTGGTGATGGTGGCGCTGACCGGTCAATTCGTGCCGGGCATGGCGGTTCTGCGTGCCAGCGGTTATGCCACGCCGGCCAGCCCGATCATCGCCAGCAGCGCGCTGGGTACTGCGCTTCTTGCCCCCTTTGGCTGCCATGGTCTGAATCTGGCGGCGATTACCGCCGCTATATGCACAGGGCGTGAGGCCCACGAAGACCCAGGCAAACGTTATGTCGCCGGGGTGGTGGGTGGCCTTTGCTACCTGCTGCTGGGCATCTTCGGCGCCACTCTGGTCTCGCTGTTTTCCGCCTTCCCCAAAGAGCTGATCGCAGCCTTGGCCGGGCTGGCGTTGTTCGCCGCAATCGCAGGTGCGCTGGCGGGGGCCATGGCGGTACCGAATGACCGCGAGGCGGCGCTGGTGACCTTGCTCACCACGGCATCGGGTATGTCCCTGTTTGGTTTGTCCGCTGCCTTCTGGGGGCTGATTTTCGGCATGTCCACGCACCTGTTGCTGAGTGCCCGGCGACCCGACTCCGTTACTCGGATAACCCGCGGCCAGGAGGAGGTGGCGCGCTGAGATCCAAGACATCCACATCGAAACCGATGCGGGTGGAGCACTGCAACCTGTCGATCAATAACAATAAGAGCAAAACGATGAAACAGACTTCTCCAGCAACTCGTTCAGTGTTGTCCCTGGCTGTCGCCTTGAGTTTTTCCAGCGGCCTGATGGCCGCCGAGGGTGGCTTTGTCGAGGATGCCAGCGCCACCCTGCAGGCACGCAATTATTACTTCAGCCGCGACTTTTCCGACATCGTCGGGGCGAACAAGCAGTCGAAGACCGAGGAGTGGGCGCAAGGCTTTATCCTCAACCTCAAATCGGGTTATACCCAAGGGCCGATCGGGGTAGGCGTGGATGCCATGGGGCTGTTGGGCCTCAAGCTCGACAGCAGCCCGGACCGGGCCAACACCGGGTTGTTGCCGGTGCAGGGCGATGGTCGCGCGCCGAATGATTACAGCCGTCTGGAGGCTGCTCTGAAGCTGCGTTACTCGAAGACCGAACTGCGGGTCGGCGAGTTGCAACCCAATCTCCCGGTGTTGGCCTTCAGCGATATCCGTCTGCTACCTCCCAGCTACAAGGGCACGAGCATCACCTCCAGCGAGATCAATGGCCTGACCCTGCAGGGCGGTCATTTGAGCTCAACCAGCCTGCGCAACGAAGCTGGCGAGCAAAAACTGCAGGCCATGCTCGGTCATCTGCCGCAACGCCAGGTCAGCAGTGATGGCTTCAATTATGCGGGCGCCGATTACGCGTTCAATAACAAGCGTACCTCGGTCAGTGCCTGGTATGGGCAACTGGAGGACATCTACAGCCAGCGCTTCCTGGGCCTCAAACACAGCGAGCCTTTCGGTGATTGGACCCTGGGCGCCAATCTGGGTTACTACGATGCCCGCGAAGACGGTAAAAAGCTGCTGGGCACGATCGATAATCGGGCGTTCTTCTCCTTGCTGTCGGCCAGACACGGCGGCCATACCTTCTACCTCGGGTATCAGGGGATGTATGGCGATAGCGCCTTCCCACGGGTATTCGCCAACGTCTCGCCGCTGGGCAACGAAGCACCGACCTACGAGTTCGCCTTCACCGATGAGCGTTCCTGGCAGGTGCGTTACGACTACGATTTTGCGGCCTTGGGGTTGCCCGGTCTGACTAGCACAGTGCGTTACATCACAGGCAATAACGTCGACACCGGCAAGGGCTTCGAAGGCAAGGATCGCGAGCGCGACCTCGATCTCGGCTACGTGGTACAGAGCGGAACCTTGAAGGGGCTCGGGATGCGGGTGCGCAACGCCGTGGCGCGCTCCAACTACCGCAGCGATATCGACGAAAACCGCCTGATCCTCAGTTACACCTGGACGCTGCGTTGATCGGCATGGAGGTTCATATGGCACGAAAAGTCTGGGCCGGGTTGCTGTTGTCTGCAGCAGGCATAGGTGCAGTGGTGTTGGCCTGGGGCGATAGCGGGCGCCTGTTGCTGGCCGCAGGGATAAATCTGGCATTGCTGCTCGGGGCCGTGCTCTATCACCGCCAGCCAGTGGTGGTGCTCGAGGATGACGTGGAGCGCGAACCGCAACCGCCTGCGCTCAGTGCGCCAGTGGCCGTGGTGCAGACGCTGACGCAGGTGCCCGAACCTGCGTGGCCGGGCGCACAAGTGCAGGCCACCCTGGAGCAGTTGACCCAGGCGGTGCTACAGACTGAGGAGGACATGCGCTTCGCCGATCAGTTGGCGCGGGCGGCGGGCGAGCGAGTGAAGTCCAGCGCGCAGAGTATGCAATCTTCGGCGAGCGTGCTGAGTGATCTGAACCTCTATTTGCAGCGTCTGGATCAGGTGTTCGACGAGCTGGGCAGTCAGTCGGTACGAATCGGTTCCATTGTCGGCAGCATTCAGGACATCGCCCGACAGACCAATCTGCTGGCGTTGAATGCCGCCATCGAGGCAGCACGAGCCGGCAGCCATGGCCGAGGTTTTGCGGTGGTGGCAGACGAGGTGCGCAATCTATCCCGCCAGGCCGCCGACTCCAGTGCTCAGATCAGGCAGATCGCTACGGGCCTGGAAAAGTCCGCCGAGGACGCGCGGCAAGGCATCGAGCACCTGACGGTTTCAACCCGGTTGGGGCTGGAGAAGGCCGAGGTCGCGTTGCACTCAATGGGCGAGCTGCGCACGGGTGCGGTGGCCAGGGTGGAGGTGGTCGAACGCATCATGCAACGGCTGGCCAGCCTGCATGAACTGGCATTGCATGCGGCGCGGCTTGTCGCATGAGTAGCGCTGCCCGGGCTTGATCAGGAGTTGCCCGAGCAGCCGCCCATGACCTGGTAAACCAGGCGATGGGTTTCACCCTGGTGATCGACATAGACCATGGTCGCGGGCACCACTTCGCAGGCGTTTGCAGTGGGCGACACCGAGATGACCTTGGCGATATCGAGTGGCTGCGCGGGGTTGTACTGAGTCGCAGGGACTTGTTCGTCGCCGGCCGCCATGACCGAGGTGGCGATGACTGCCAGAAACAGACTGATCAACGTTTTCATTTCATTTTTCTCCTTGGTGATCCTGATGCCTGAAGTCTATTCCTTGCCTGTTGTAGATAAAGAGGGGTTTGCTTGATGCAGCCTTACATGAAACGCAACAGTCAGTGCGCCCGGAGGGCATATGGACCTGCTCAATAGCCTGCGGGTATTCGTCCGCGTGGTCGATAGCGGCAGTTTTACCGCAGCAGCGCAGGCACTCGATTTCTCTACCGCGCAAGTTTCACGGTTGGTGGCGGATCTGGAGCAGCATGTGCAGGCGCGCCTGCTGCAACGCACCACCCGGCGCCTGCGGTTGACCGAAGCCGGCGAGCGCTTTTTGCGGCGTGGCCGGCAGATACTCGAGGAAATGGACGAAGCCACCGCCGAAGCCCGCGACGCCCATCTCAACCCCAGTGGTCGGCTTCGGGTGCACAGCCTGAGCGGTTTGGGTGTGCTGATCACACCGCTGATCGCCCGTTATAGCGAGCTCCATCCTGAGGTGGTGTTCGAGCTGACCCTGTCTCAGCGCAATCCGGACCCGCTGGAAGAAGGTCATGATGTGGTCATCTCGATTGCCCAGGAATTGGCCGACTCGCAATTTGTCGCACAGGTCATCGGGCAGATTTACAGCCTGCCTTGCGCCTGCGCGCAATACTTGCAACGCCATGGTGTACCGGGAGTGCCTGTGGACCTGAATGAGCATCGCTGCTTACGCATGCTCGATCCGTTGTACCACGATGAATGGGTATTCCATGACGAGCGGGGCGGGTACAGCCTCGTACCCGGCAAGACCTTCCAGAGCAATGTCGCCGAGTCTATGGTCAAGGCCTCTGAAGCGGGCATGGGCATCAGCCTGCTGCCTTTCTATACCGCGACCCGTCCGGTCAGCGAAGGCAAGTTACTGCGTGTGCTGCCGGCCTATCGCCTACGTGAACGACATGTCTACGCAGTCTATCCATCGCGGCGTTTCCTCGATGCCAAGGTCAGAACCTGGGTGGACTTTCTCAAGGTGGAGCTGCCCAAGCTGTTTGCCGAGCATGAGGCGGTCATGAACGACCCACGCCACTGGGCCTGATGCCAGCACCTTTGTAGAGGGGAAGGCGCAGATGCTCCTCAACCGGTGCCCCACCAACCAGGCCCCGATGGCTGAATCGACGCCCCCCCCGTTGCTATTTGACGAACGCCCGCATGTCGCTGGTTTCAAGTCTGTTTGCGCTGTTTTTTACACGCTGATAGGGTGCGCTGATAATAATTATTACTGGCTTCGTCCGGCGCCTCCGGGCGGGGATACAAGGAAGGAAAACAGCATGCAGATTCAATCCCACGACACTGCGGATGTGGATCAGCAACTTGTCATCGCCGGTTGGCAGGAGCATTACCAGCAAATGTCACCCGGTTGTTTCCAGGGCAAGGTTGTGCACATGGAGCTGGGTGGCGTTGAGGTGTATGAAGAGCGCATGAATACGCGGATAGAACAGCATTTCCATGCGCCCGCTGATTCATTGGTATTCAGTTTCGATACTCGCAATGGCTCGCTGTATTTACTCAACGAGGAAAGTCAAAACACCTGGATCACGCCGGAAAACTATAAAGAAGTAGCCGTCGTGATTGGTCCTCAGTACCTCAAACAGCTCAATAGCCTGAACTTGAGCAGTCTTGATGGATTGTTCCTGACGCCGCTGGTATCCCAGCAAAGCCAGGTCTTCGGTCGCTGGTTGAGCAGCACGCTGCAACAGCTGGTCGCAGCACCGTCCCAGGTGGTCGAAGAAGGCCTGGCGCAACAGCTGGTCGACGATTGCCTGTATATCCTCGACTGCCCGAGCCAGACCCTGGATCGGGCAAGCCAAAAACATCTGGCCCATGACCGCCGGCTCATTCAGCGGGTATTCGATCTGGTCATGGCTTGCCCGCAAGAGCATTTCAATGCCCTGCAACTGGCCAGTGGCGCCGGGGTGTCCGTGCGTCAGTTGCAGCAAAGCTTCACCTCCTTTACCGGTGTGTCTCCCAGCCAATGGCAACGACTGCGCCGGTTGAACTTCGCACGCCGCGATTTGCTGCGCACCTCGGCAGGTGAAACCACCGTGGCGGAAATCGCCATGCGCTGGTCATTCTGGCACTTGGGGCGTTTCTCAGAGGCCTATCGCGGCCTGTTCGGCGAGCTTCCCAGCTGCACACTCTTGCGCTCGCGCTAAGTAGCCAACGCCCACGCGTTAACGCCCCAAAATGGGGCATGAACAAGCGCGCAAATCGGATAGAAGCCAGCCGCCTCACGATTGCACTATCTCCTTGAAGCACGGAACTGGGCCGCCATGGGGCGCTCGGGCATTTCCCTGTACGAGGCGTTATGAAAGGCAATCTGGATCGACTGAGCCAATGGCTCAAAGAAAACAAAATCACTGAAGTCGAGTGCCTGATCTCTGATCTGAGCGGCATTGCTCGGGGCAAAATATCTCCAACCAACAAGTTCCTCAACGAGCAGGGCATGCGCCTGCCGGAGAGTGTGTTGTTGCAGACGGTCACCGGTGATTACGTCGAAGACGATATCTACTACGACCTGCTGGATGCGGCGGATATCGACATGCACTGCCGCCCGGACGAAGGCGCGGTGTTTATCGTGCCGTGGGCTCTGGAGCCCACCGCACAGGTGATTCACGACACTTATGACAAGCATGGGAATCCGATTGAACTGTCGCCGCGCAACATCCTGAAAAAGGTGTTGAGGCTCTACACGGAGCGCGGCTGGAAGCCAATCATTGCGCCCGAAATGGAGTTCTACCTGACTCAACGCAGCCCTGATCCGGATTACCCGCTAAAACCACCGATTGGCCGTTCCGGTCGCCAGGAAACAGGGCGTCAGTCCTATTCGATCGAGGCGACCAACGAATTCGATCCGCTGTTCGAAGACATGTATGACTGGAGCGAGGCCCAAGGCCTGGACCTGGATACCTTGATTCACGAAGAAGGCACTGCGCAGATGGAGATCAACTTCCGTCACGGAGATCCGTTGTCCCTGGCCGATCAGATCATCGTTTTCAAGCGAACGCTGCGCGAGGCGGCTCTCAAACACGATGTCAGCGCCACGTTCATGGCCAAGCCAATGACCGGCGAGCCGGGTAGCGCGATGCATTTGCACCAGAGCGTGGTGGACCTGAAAACCGGTGCATCGGTGTTTTCCAATCCCGATGGCAGCATGAGTGAGTTGTTCATGCACCACATCGGCGGGTTACAGAAATACATTCCCGAAACCCTGCCGCTGTTCGCGCCCAATGTGAATTCGTTCCGTCGTTTTCTACCTGATACCTCGGCGCCGGTTAACGTCGAATGGGGCGAGGAAAACCGTACGGTCGGCCTGCGTGTGCCGGATTCGGATCCGCAGAATCGTCGGGTCGAAAATCGCCTGGCCGGTGCTGATGCCAACCCTTATCTGGCCCTGGCGGCCAGCCTGCTGTGCGGTTACGTGGGCATGGTCGAGGGGATCGAGCCAAGCCCGGCGGTGGTCGGCCGCGGTTATGAGCGGCGCAACCTGCGCCTGCCGCTGACCCTGGAGGCGGCGCTCGAACGCATGGAGCACTCGGACATCACCAAAGAGTATCTGGGCGAGCGTTTCACCAAAGGCTTTGTCGCGGTCAAACGGGTCGAGCACGAGAACTACAAGCAGGTCATCAGTTCCTGGGAACGGGAGTTCCTGTTGCTCAGCGTGTAGTACCCCACATTCTCAAATGTACCCACAGCAAGGACATGTGAATGAAACGATTCGCGCTAAAACTCATGCTCACAACGCTCTGCGGTCTGGCTGGCCAGGCTTCGGCGCAAAGTATGGTGAATATCTATAACTGGACCGATTACATCGCTGAAACCACGCTCGCGGACTTCCAGCGGGAAACCGACATCAAGCCGGTCTATGACGTTTTCGACTCCAATGAAACCCTGGAAGGCAAGTTGCTGGCCGGGCATACCGGCTATGACGTGGTGGTGCCGAGCAATCACTTTCTCGGTCGGCAGATCAAGGCCGGGGCTTTTCAAAAGCTCGACAGGACGCAACTGCCCAACTGGAAGAACCTCGACCCGGTGTTGCTGCAACGCCTGCAAGCCAACGATCCGGGAAATCAGTACGCCGTACCGTATTTGTGGGGTACCAATGGCATTGGTTACAACGTTCAGAAGATAAAACAGGTGTTGGGCGTCGACACCATCGACTCCTGGAGCACGCTGTTCGAGGTCGAGAACCTCAAGAAGCTGCAGGCCTGCGGCGTCGCCTTCATGGACTCCGCAGACGAGGCTATGCCGGCAATGCTCAATTACCTGGGACTGAACCCCAACAGCACCCGGCTGGAAGATTACAAGGTCGCGGAGCGCAAACTGCTGACCTTGCGTCCTTACATCACCTATTTCCATTCCTCCAAATACGTCTCGGATCTGGCCAACGGAAACATCTGCATCGCCTTCGGCTATTCAGGCGATGTGTACCAGGCAATCCATCGCGCCCAGGAGGCCGGGAACGGAGTCAGGATCGCCTACACGGTCCCGAAGGAGGGCGGCAACCTCTGGTTCGATATGTTGGCCGTTCCGGCCGATGCCAAAAACCCCGAACAAGCTCATGCCTTCATCAACTATCTGCTCAAACCCGAGGTGATTACCAAGGTCAGCGAGTATGTGGGCTACGCCAACGCCAATACCCCGGCTACGGCACTGATGAGTGAGGACATCACCGGCAATCCATCGATCTATCCCCCCGAATCGGTACAGGCAAAGCTCTACGTCTCGACGCAACTGCCACCCGACATCATGCGCTGGATGAATCGTTCCTGGAGCAACCTCAAGTCCGGGCGTTAACCCCTGCGCCGGGTTGCAACTTGCGCCCGGCAACTGATAGGCAGTAGCTCTTATGACGTCCCAGTTTTCTTCACCGCAGTCGTATTACAGCGCCACTCGAAATCGTCAGCTCGACTGCCCGCCACTTGAAGGCCAGGCACAGGCTGATGTGTGCATCGTCGGTGCTGGTTTCACCGGATTGAATACCGCGATCGAACTGGCTGAGCGGGGCCACTCGGTGATCGTTCTGGAGGCACACCAGATAGCCTGGGGCGCCACCGGACGCAATGGCGGTCAGTTGATTCGTGGCATTGGACACGACCTTGGTGCGCACGAAAAAGCCATCGGTAGCGAAGGCGTAAAGGTGCTTGAGCAATTGGGCCTGGACGCGGTTGATTTGGTCCGTCAGCGGGTACAGCAGCACGGCATCGAGTGTGATTTGCGCTGGGGCCACTGTGAACTGGCGAACACCCCCCGACATTTTCAGAACCTGTTGGCGGAGCAGGAGGCACTCAAAAACCAGAGTTACCCTCACAAGGTCGAGCTGGTCGAACAACGCGACATGCACAAAGTAGTGGGTTCTGATCGCTATGTCGGCGGCCTGATAGACGAGGGATCGGGGCATCTGCATCCGCTCAACCTGGCATTGGGCGAGGCCGCTCTGGCCCAACGTCTGGGCGTACGCTTGTGCGAAAACAGTGCGGCCGTTCGTATCGAATATGGCAGCAGCATTCGTGTGCACACCGCCAACGGTGTGGTTCACGCCAAGACGCTGGTACTCGCCGGCAATGCCCATCTGGGTGATCTGGAACCGGCACTCAGCGGCAAGGTGCTTGCTGCCGGCAGCTACGTCGTGGCGACTGAACCGTTGAGCGAGGCCCTTGCCCAGACACTGATACCCGGCAACCGGGCGCTGTGCGATCAGCGTGTGGGGCTGGATTACTATCGTTTGTCGGCGGATCGGCGGTTGCTGTTTGGTGGCGCGTGTCACTACTCAGGACGGACCCTCAAGGATATCGCCGGCTACATGCGCCCGAAAATGCTCGAGGTGTTTCCAAAGCTAGCGGCTAAACGCATCGACTTTCAGTGGAGCGGGATGATTGGCATCGGCGCTAACCGACTGCCGCAGATTGGTCGCTTGCAGGCTCAGCCTAATGTGTTCTACGCCCAGGCTTACGCCGGGCATGGGCTCAATACCACGCACATGGCGGCTCGGCTGGTGGCTGAAGCCATCAGCCTTGAACACAGCAAAGGTTTCGACCTGTTCGCCAGCGTGCCGCACATGACTTTTCCCGGCGGCAAACTGCTGCGCTCTCCATTGTTGGCATTGGGCATGTTTTGGTACCGGCTCAAGGAAATCGCAGGCCACTGATTCGCTCAGTCGCCAAGAGCAAAACCAAGATAAAAACAAAAATATAAACATAAAAGGATGTTCAGATGAAGCGATTTACCCCGTGCTTACTGGCGGCAATGCTAACGCTCCCCTCACTGCAGGCCATGGCGGCGGCGGACCTGGTACTCACCAATGGCAAAGTATTTACCGGCATTCCCGGGCAAGCCCTGGCTAAAGCAGTTGCGGTAGAAAACGGCAAGATCCTGAAAGTCGGTAGCGATGCAGACATCAACGCACTGGCCGACGCCCATACGCAACGGATCGATCTCGCCGGCAAGGTCTTGATGCCGGGCATGATCGACAGCCACAGTCACCCGGTGATGGCCGGCATGGCTAGCCTGCGCGCAAATCTAAATGACGAAGTAAAACCGCTGGCCGACCTTGAGCAATGGATCCTGACCGAGGATCAGGCCGGTCACGCGCGCATGGCGGACGTGGTTAGCATTGCCGGGGTCAGCTCGGCCTATTGGGAACAAAGCCGCGAACTCGGCAAACGCTTCAATCAGGGCCGCTGGGCCGAGCAACCGGTGGTACTGAACGGTATTGACGGTCATACCGGCTGGGCCAATAACGCCATGCTCAAGCGCCTGAAGATCGATGCTGCACTGGTCAAAAGCCTGCCGGAAAAAGAGCGCAACTATATCGGCCACGAAGCGGACTTCACACCCAATGGTTATTTTGCAGAAAATGGCTGGGACCGGGTCCGCAGTCAACTTCCCGCACCCCCCGCAGAGCTCATGCTGAACGCCACCCGCGAGGCGGTGAAAATCAACAACCAGTACGGCGTCACCGCCTGGATGGACGCAGCGGCTAATGCCGGCAGCGGTGACTCACTATTCGAATTCACCCCGACTGAGCAGAGTTACGGCGTACTGCCGCTCTACCGCGAACTGGCAGAGAAGGGCGAACTCAGCGCACACGTCGCCGCTTTGCTGATCACCAATCCGAAAAGCAAGCCGGCCGACCTGGAAGTTCTGGCCAAGGTGATGAAAAAATTCGAGGGCGTACCCAACCTGACCTTCCCGGGTATCAAGGTCTTTGCAGACGGCATCATGGAATTTCCAGGGCAATCCGCCGCGGTTATCGACCCGTTCAAGAACAGTCTTAAAAGTGGCCAATTGCTAATCGACCCGGCGCACTTTGGTGAGCTGGTGGTGGCGGCAGAAAAGCGCAACTGGATCGTGCACATGCATGCCGTTGGCGACCGCGCGGTCCGTGAGTCACTCAATGGCTTTGAATATGCACGTAAGCTCAACCCGACGCCGATGGCCCATAGCATCAGCCACCTGCAACTGGTCAACCCCAAAGAGTTTCCGCGCTTCAAGCAGCTTGGGGTGATCGCCTCCATGCAGCTACTCTGGGCCACTGGTGAGGACTACACGGTGAAGTTGGTCAAACCCTATATCAGTGCCTTTGCCTACCGTTACCAGTATCCCGCGCAGTCCCTGCATAAAGCTGGCGCCATGATTGCCGGGGCCAGCGATTGGCCGGTTTCCAGCCCCAATCCGTGGAACGCCATTGCTCAGGCCAACACTCGGAAAGGTCCGCTGGGTGTGCTGAATGCCAAGGAAAGCATTGATCGGCAGACCATGTTCTACGCCTACACCATCAACGCCGCCAAAGCCCTGCGTCTGGATCAGCAGATTGGCTCTCTGGAGCCCGGCAAACAGGCCGACCTGATCATCCTCGACCGCGATGTATTCAAGGTCAGCGACGACGAGTTGTTCGACACCAAGGTCCTGAAAACCTTTTTTGCCGGCAAGCAGGTTTACGCCCCCGACGCCTGACAACCCACGCGCCCACGCCACGTAACACACCTGACGCCGCGCGTTGCGGGGCGTTGGGCGCTGCCTTGCCCAAAATCACCCGCGCACTCATAAAAATAAGAGAATCCATATGAACGCATTGTCTGTCTTCGTGCTTGCCGGCCTTGCGCTGTCGCCACTGATCGGCGCTCAGGCGCTGGAACTCAACGACAACTTCGTCCTCGCCATTACTCCCACCCTGGTCAGTGATTATCGCGCTAGCGGCATCTCGCAAACCCTCGGCGACCCTGCGGCGCAACTGGCGATCACCCTCAACCACTCCAGCGGCTTGTATGCCGGTATCTGGACCTCGAATGTCGACTTTGGCGATGACTCCAGTACGCGTCAGGAGCTCGAATACTATGGCGGCTATTTCTGGCAATTTGCCGACAACATCAGCCTCGACACCTTCTACACAAAGTACGAGTACCCGCGTGCAAGCCAGTATAACCAGAGCGACATCCAGTCCACCCTTGATGTTTATGGCGTCTTGCTCGGTGGCAAATACGTCAACAATATGAAAGGCCCTGACTACGTGGATGAAGATGGCAATTTCCAGAAGGGCAAAAAAGACGAAGACGTTTCTTCGGTGTTTATCGGCTACCACACCGTGCTGCCCGCAGAAATCGGCCTGCAAGCGCGCTTTGAGTACGTTGACTACAAGGACGACGTATTCTTCAGCGCCAATGGCAACAGCCGGCCCGACTACCACGATTGGGAAATCAAACTGAGTCGTGACTTTGTCGGCATTACCTGGGGCGTGAGTTACATCGATACTGATCTTTCGAAAAGCGAATGCCTGAGCTTTACCGGTTACGACGACTTGTGCGGCGCAACCCTGGTGGCCAGCGTCGGCAAGACGTTCTGAAGCCCTGTGGAGTGGGGCGGCTGAACGCCTCATGACCAAGCCTGAAATGGGAGTGCCCGTTGGAGGGAGTCGCTCTGACGCCTCCCGATAGATTCAGGTCTTCATGGGTGATTCGCAATGGCGGTAACCAGATCTTTGACCCCCATGGATCACGTGCCAAAGAATGAAACCGGCGGGAGCACCGCCATCTGGAAGCATTAGTTTCCAGGTCTGGGAGTCTTTAGTTCGGAGAACTCAAGAGATCAACTGCATGGAATGCAGGGACACTATGATCTTCAGCCTGTGGGGCATGTCGATCATTCATATCATTTAAAAGCCTCGCATAAACACCATTACCGGTGTCCTGGATTACTTGACCAGATCATGCTTGTTCCCTTGCGCTGTTCACAAGATGTGTTCATGAACGCTGAGCACACCACCGACGATCAGGTTTCAATACATTCCTTGCAATCTTGACTAAAGTTTCAAGTGTCGGCGGCTGTAAAACCGTCGCCGTGATCGTCCAAGAGATCCCGGCCATGTACCGGGTAACTCCACCTGATCAGGAGTGCACGATGGACCTCAACCGTCGTCAGTTCTTCAAGGTCGCCGCCATCGGCCTAGGAGGCTCGAGCCTGGCCGCGCTGGGCATGGCCCCGGCACCCGCCTTCGCCGAGCAAGTGCGCCACTTCAAACTGGCCCATACCCATGAAACCCGCAACACCTGCCCCTACTGCTCAGTGGGTTGCGGCTTGATCATGTACAGCCAGGGCGATACGGCCAAGAACGTCGCCCAGAGCATCATCCACATCGAAGGCGACGCCGACCACCCGGTTAACCGCGGCACCCTGTGCCCCAAAGGCGCGGGCCTGCTGGACTTCATCCATAGCCCCAGCCGCCTGCAATACCCGCAGGTGCGCAAGCCGGGCAGCAACGAGTGGACACGGGTGTCCTGGGATGACGCACTGGATCGCATCGCCGATCTGATGAAGGCCGACCGTGACGCCAACTTCATCGAGAAGAACGCCAAGGGCCAGACGGTCAATCGTTGGCTGACGGTGGGTTTTCTCGCTGCCTCCGCGTCCTCCAACGAGGCCGGTTACATGACCCACAAGGTCGTTCGCAGTCTGGGCATGCTGGGGTTCGATAACCAGGCACGTGTCTGACATGGCCCGACGGTGGCAAGTCTTGCCCCAACGTATGGCCGTGGCGCGATGACCAATCACTGGACTGATATCGCCAACGCGAATCTGGTCCTGGTCATGGGCGGTAATGCCGCCGAAGCCCACCCTTGTGGCTTTAAATGGGTGACCGAAGCCAAAGCGCACAACCAGGCGCGACTGATCGTGATCGACCCACGCTTCACCCGTACCGCCTCGGTGGCCGACTATTACGCACCGATTCGCACCGGCACCGACATCGCCTTCATGGGCGGTCTGATCAACTATTTGCTCACTGAAAACAAAATCCAGCACGAGTACGTGCACGCCTATACGGACGTGTCGTTCATCGTCAAGGAAGGCTTTGGTTTCGAGGACGGGCTGTTTACCGGCTACGATGCGACCAAGCGCACTTACAGCGACAAGTCGAGCTGGGGCTATGAAATCGGCGAGGACGGTTTTGCCAAAGTCGATCCGTCCCTGCTGCACCCGCGCTGCGTCTACCAGCTGATGAAGCAGCACTACAGCCGCTACACCCTGGAACTGACCAGTCAGATCTGCGGCATGCCGCAAGATGCCATGAAAAAAATCTGGGAAGAGATCGCCACCTGCTCGCAACCGGGCAAGACCATGACGATCCTCTATGCCCTGGGCTGGACCCAGCATTCGACCGGCTCGCAGATGATCCGCAGCGCGGCCATGGTGCAGCTGCTGCTGGGCAATGTCGGCATGCCGGGCGGGGGCGTCAACGCCCTGCGCGGGCACTCCAACATCCAGGGCCTGACCGACCTCGGGTTGCTGTCGAACCTGCTGCCCGGTTACCTGACACTGCCGGGCGATGCCGAACAGGACTACGACACCTACATTGCCAAGCGTGCGCTCAAGCCGTTGCGGCCCGGGCAGTTGTCCTACTGGCAGAACTACGGCAAGTTCCACGTCAGCCTGATGAAAGCCTGGTACGGCGCCAACGCCACCGCCGACAACCACTGGGGCTACGACTGGCTGCCCAAGCTCGACATTCCCGGCTACGACATATTGAAAGTGTTCGACATGATGGGCAAAGGGCAGGTCAACGGCTACGTCTGCCAGGGCTTCAATCCCATCGCCGCCTTGCCCGACAAGAACCGTGTGATGGTCGCGCTGGCCAAACTCAAGTGGCTGGTGGTGATGGACCCGCTGACCACCGAAACCTCGGAATTCTGGCGCAATGTCGGGCCTTACAACGATGTCGAAACAGCCAGCATTCAGACCGAAGTCATCCGCCTGCCGACCACCTGCTTCGCCGAAGAGGACGGCTCGCTGGTCAACAGCGGTCGCTGGCTGCAATGGCACTGGAAGGGTGCCGAGGGCCCGGGACAGTCACGCACCGACGTAAAAATCATGAGCGACCTGTTCATACGTCTGCGTCAGCGTTACCAGGCCAACGGCGGTGCCTTCGCCGAGCCGATACTCAAGCTCAGCTGGCCCTACAAGGTGCCCGACTCGCCGACGCCCGAGGAGATTGCCAAGGAGTTCAACGGCTACGCCATTGCCGACGTCACCGACGCCACGGGGACGACGGTCAAGGCCGGGCAGCAGCTGTCCGGTTTCGCCCAGCTCAAGGACGACGGCAGCACAGCGTCCGGCTGCTGGATCTTCTGCGGCAGCTGGACCGAGCAGGGCAACCAGATGGCCCGCCGCGATAACAGCGATCCCTACGGTATGAAGCAGAACCTGGGTTGGGCCTGGGCCTGGCCGATGAACCGGCGCATTCTCTACAACCGTGCCTCGGCTGACCTGCAGGGCAAGCCCTGGGATCCGAAGAAGCGCCTGGTGTGGTGGAACGGCAAGGTCTGGAGCGGCACCGACGTGCCCGACTACAAGGCCGACGTGGCGCCGGAAGCGGGGATGAACCCCTTCATCATGAATCCCGAAGGGGTGGCGCGGTTCTTTGCCGTCGACAAGATGAACGAAGGGCCGTTCCCGGAGCATTACGAACCGTTCGAGACGCCCATTGGCATCAACCCGCTGCACCCCAACAACAAAAAGGCGACCAGCAACCCGGCCGGGCGCATCTTCGATTCCGTCTGGGAGTCGCTCGGGACGGCGAAGGACTTCCCCTATGCCGCCACGAGCTACCGGCTGACCGAGCACTTCCACTTCTGGACCAAGCATTGCCCGATCAATGCCGTGACCCAGCCCGAGCAATTCGTCGAGATCGGCGAAGTGCTGGCCAAGGAGAAGGGCATTGCCGCCGGCGACCGGGTGCGGGTCAGTTCCAAACGCGGGCATATCGAGGCAGTGGCGGTGGTGACCAAGCGGATCCGTCCGCTGCAGGTCAACAACCAGACCGTGCACCAGATCGGCATTCCATTGCACTGGGGTTTCACCGGAGCGACCCGGCATGGCTATCTGACCAACACCCTGGTGCCGTTCCTCGGTGACGGCAATACCCAGACCCCGGAATCCAAGTCATTCCTGGTCAACCTGGAGAAAATATAAATGGCCAGTCAAGACATCATTGCCCGTTCGGCTACCACCACCGCGCCGCCCTCGGTTCGACAGCAGGAGGAAGTGGCCAAGCTGATCGATACCACCAAGTGCATCGGTTGCAAGGCGTGCCAGGTCGCCTGTTCGGAATGGAATGAATTGCGCCACGAGGTCGGCCACACCCACGGGACTTACGACAATCCCCAGGACCTGGCCGCCGAGACCTGGACACTGATGCGCTTCACTGAGTACGAAAACCCTCAGGGCAATCTGGAATGGTTGATTCGCAAGGACGGCTGCATGCACTGCGCCGAACCTGGCTGCCTGGCGGCTTGCCCCAGCCCGGGGGCGATCATCAAGCACGCCAACGGCATTGTCGACTTCGACCAGGACCATTGCATTGGCTGCGGCTATTGCATCACCGGCTGTCCGTTCGACATTCCGCGTATTTCGCAGAAGGACCACAAGGCCTACAAGTGCACGCTGTGCTCGGACCGGGTGGCGGTCGGTCTGGAGCCAGCCTGCGTCAAGACCTGCCCGACCGGCGCCATCGTGTTCGGCAGCAAGGAGGACATGAAAGAGCATGCCGCCGAGCGCATTGTTGACCTCAAGTCACGGGGCTTCGACAACGCGGGTCTGTACGATCCGGCGGGAGTGGGTGGCACCCATGTGATGTACGTGCTGCACCACGCCGACCAGCCATCGCTGTACGCCGGCCTGCCGAATCAGCCGGTCATCAGCCCGTTGGTAGGACTGTGGAAGGGCGTGAGCAAGCCATTGGCGTTACTGGCCATGGGGGCCGCGGTGCTGGCCGGATTCTTCCATTACGTACGCATCGGCCCGCAGCGGGTCGAGGAAGACGAGCACCCGGCCGGCAAGGACGACAGCGTGCACGAGGTCGACCCGGCCGTGCATGTCTATGACCCGAACAAACCTGGACCGCAGGACGGCAGACGACCATGAAAGACAAAACGATCCTGCGCTATAACGCCAACGAGCGCACCAACCACTGGCTGGTGGCGATACTGTTCGTCATGGCGGCCCTGTCGGGGTTGGCACTGTTCCATCCAGCGCTGTTCTGGCTCAGCCAACTGTTCGGTGGGGGCCCCTGGACGCGCATCCTGCACCCGTTCATGGGCGTGCTGATGTTCGTGTTTTTCCTGGGGCTGGTGATTCGCTTCTGGCGGGCTAATATTTTTATCGCCAACGACCGCCTGTGGCTCAAACGGATTGACCGGGTGATGCGTAACGAAGAGCAGGGCGTACCGCCGATTGGCAAATACAATCCCGGTCAGAAGCTACTGTTCTGGGTCCTGCTGGCCTGCATGCTGGTGCTACTGTTTAGCGGGCTGGTGATCTGGCGGGCCTATTTCAGCCAGTACTTCGGTATCACCTCCATTCGCCTGGCAGCCCTGCTGCATGCCCTGGCGGCGTTCGTGCTGGTGTTGAGCATCATCGTGCATATTTACGCTGCCATCTGGATCAAAGGCTCGGTCAGCGCGATGGTGCATGGCTGGGTCAGCCGCGCCTGGGCGAAGAAACACCATGAGCTCTGGTACCGTGAGGTGACCCGCGACGAGACGCCGGACAGCCAGATAACCAAAAAGGGATGACACCTTGAGCCTGATACTGGAGCCCGGACAGATCGAAGCCTCGGCGAGCACGCCGCCGTTCCTGCGCCTGCCACCGCACAACCTGTTCACTTTGCGTGCTGTGCGCCTGGAACAATTGGCCAACGGGCATCCACTGGCCGACTACCTGCGGTTGGTCGCCGGTCTGTGCCACCTCCAGCAGAGCCTGTTGGACGAGCTACCGGTGTCGACGGCACTGGACCCTGAACACCTGATGGTGTGCCAGCAACATGGCATGCCGCCGCTGGCCGCCGACAGTCTGGTGCGCGAGGACGGCTGGCTGGCGTACCTGGATGCCTTGCTGCGGCGTTACCAGGCACCGCCGCAGCCTACGGTGCAACAGGCCGTGGCGACCTTGCGCAGCGCCAGCGTCTCGCAACGCAAGGTCTGGGCGATTGCCTTGCTCAGCGGCCAATATGCAGGGCTGCCGGCGGCGCTGGTACCGTTTCTCGGTGCTGCCTTGCAGGCGGCCTGGAGCCACTGGCTGCTAAGCATGCAGGCTGGCGAGCTGAAGCCTTGCGCCAGCCTGGGCCAATGCCCGGCCTGCGGCTCGCCGGCCATGGCCGGGGTGATCCACCAACGGGGCAAGTACAACGGGCTGCGCTACCTGGTGTGTTCGCTGTGCGCCTGCGAATGGCATGTGGTGCGGGTCAAGTGCGTTTACTGCGAACAGAGCAAGGGGCTCAAATACGTCAGCCTCGATGATGACCGCCACACGGCCAGCCAGGCGCCACTGCGGGCTGAAATCTGTCCCGGCTGCAACAGCTACCTGAAACTGCTCTACCTGGAAAATGACGCCGACGCCGAAGCCCTCTCGGCGGACCTGAGCAGTCTGGCGCTGGACATGCGCCTGGACCTGGAAGGTTACCAACGCCTGGCGCCGAACCTGATGCTGGCGCCTGGCGGCGATTGATCACAGCCACGCATGCCGTAACCCTTGTAGCAGCTGCCGAAGGCTGCGTCCGCTCGCGAAGCGGGCGCATGATTTATGATTGCATGAAAGTCCTGCGGACTTTAACGCAGCCTTCGGCAGCTGCTACGGGGGGCCACCATTTGACTCAACGTTAGCGCTTGCCTTACGAGAAGCAAGACGGCATCTACACTCAAGGCCTGTACAGACTGTGGGAATTGCTATGTTGTCTGCCAAGCCCCCATTGCATCTGCCCTCCATCGACAGCCTGCTGCGCAGCCCTGCCTGCCAGCCACTGGCCGAACGTTATGGCCGCGACGCCTTGCTCGCCACTCTGCGGCAATTGCTCGATGACGTGCGTGAACCGGTCCGGCTTGGCCAACTCGACGCCGTTGAATTCACCGACCAGGTATTAGCGGGCAGGGCAGGCGAGCGCCTGGCAACCCAACACAGCAGCCGGGTGCGGCGGGTGTTCAACCTCACCGGCACGGTGCTGCACACCAACCTGGGGCGGGCGCTATTGCCGCAGGAAGCCATCGAGGCGGTGCAACTGGCTGCCCGCTTTCCGCTCAATCTGGAGTTGGACCTGCAAAGCGGCAAGCGCGGCGACCGCGACGACTTGATCGAAAATCTGCTCCGCGAGCTGACCGGCGCCGAAGCGGTGACGGTGGTCAACAACAATGCCGCCGCCGTGTTGCTCGCGCTCAACAGCCTGGGGGCGCGCAAAGAGGGCATCATCTCCCGCGGCGAGCTGATCGAAATCGGCGGCGCATTTCGCATTCCCGACATCATGGCCCGGGCCGGGGTCAGGCTGCATGAAGTCGGCACCACCAACCGCACCCATGCCCACGACTACGAGGCCGCCATCGGCCCGCGCAGCGGTCTGTTGATGCGCGTGCACACCAGCAATTACAGCATCCAGGGCTTCACCGCCCAGGTGCCGACCGCCGAACTGGCACAACTGGCTCACCGGCATGGCCTGCCACTGCTCGAAGACCTGGGCAGCGGTAGCCTGCTGGACCTGACCCGCTGGGGCTTGCCCGCCGAACCCACGGTGCGACAAGCCCTGGCCGATGGGGCCGATATCGTCACCTTCAGCGGTGACAAGTTGTTGGGTGGTCCCCAGGCCGGGTTGATCGTAGGCCGCAAGGACCTGATCGCGCGGATCAAGAAAAACCCGCTCAAGCGTGCCTTGCGGGTCGACAAACTGACCCTGGCGGCCCTCGAAGCGGTGTTGAGTCTGTACCGCGACCCCGACCGGCTGGCCGAACGCTTGCCCAGCCTGCGCCTGCTGACCCGCCCGCAAGCCGATATCCTCGCCCAGGCCGAACGCCTGCGCCCGCTGTTGGCTCGCGTGCTGGGCGACGGCTGGGGGGTGGCCGCTCTGCCGGCGCTGGGCATGATCGGCAGCGGCAGCCAACCGCTGGCACGGTTGCCAAGCGCCGCCCTGTGCCTGCGCCCGCATGTGACCAAACGGCTTCGCGGACATCAGCTGCATGGCCTGGAGGCGGCCTTGCGGGCCTTGCCCATTCCGGTGCTCGGCCGCATCGACGACGATGCCCTGTGGCTGGACCTGCGCCAACTGGACGACGAGGCGGCCTGGCTCGCCCAACTGGACCAGCTACAAGGGGAGGGCGAGGCAAAGTGATCGTCGGCACGGCAGGACACATCGACCACGGCAAGACCGCCTTGCTCAAGGCCCTGACCGGCCAGGCCGGCGACCGCCGCCGGGAAGAGCGCGAGCGCGGCATCACCATCGATCTGGGCTACCTATATGCCGCGCTGGAACCGGGGGCGAGCCTGACCGGCTTTATCGACGTACCCGGCCACGAGCGCTTCGTCCACAACATGCTCGCTGGCGCCCAGGGCATTGACCTGGTGCTGCTGGTGGTGGCTGCCGATGACGGGGTGATGCCTCAGACCTGCGAGCATCTGGCGATTGTCGAGCTGTTGGGCATCCCCAAGGCTCTGGTGGCGATCAGCAAATGCGACCGGGTCGAGCCGGCCCGGGTGCAGGCGGTACAAGCCCAGATTACGGCATTGCTGGCGCCCGGGCCTTATTGCGGCGCTCCGCAGTTCGTGGTGTCGAGCCTGACCGGGGAGGGCATCGAGGCCCTGCGTCAGGCGTTGCTGGCGGCCCAGCGCGAGGTCCGGCAGCGTAGCGCCTGCGGCGGTTTGCGCCTGGCCATCGACCGTGCCTTCAGCGTAGCCGGGGCCGGTATTGTGGTCACCGGCACCGCCCTCGCCGGGCAAGTGCGGGTGGGCGACACGCTGCTGCTGGGCCAGGCCGGCAAGCCTGTGCGGGTGCGTGGCTTGCATGCGCAGAACCAGGCCACCGTCCAGGCCTGGGCCGGGCAGCGAGTGGCGTTGAACCTGAGCGCCGAACGCCTGGCCCTGGAGCAGATCCACCGTGGCGACTGGTTGCTGGCCGAGTGGCTGTATGCACCCACTCAACGCCTGGACATCGAGATGCAGTTGCTGGGCAGCGAACCACGCGCCTTCGAACATTTCAGCCCGGTACACGTGCATCTGGGCACTCAGGACGTCACCGCCCGGGTCGCCTTGCTGGAGGGCACCCGCTTGGCACCGGGTGAGCGGATGTTCGCGCAACTGTTGGTGAACGCGCCGCTGCAGGCGGTGCATGGCGACCGCCTGGTCC